>DATMPC010000023.1 GCA_035567895.1 Terriglobales bacterium
TGGAAGAGAAGCGGCACATCGCTGAAGCTCGGGTGGGCGATCCCGGGAGAGTGCAGCACCACGGCATAGGAGCCCGGAGGTAATTCCTGAAGCTGCTGTTCCCTGACTTTTTTGTATTTCGCGATTTCGTCGGACATGCCACCAATCCTATCGTCGGGGTGGTAGGCTTCCAGAAACAGGAGCGGCTGGCGCATCCTTCGATCGTCCTCGAAGAGCGGTAGAGCGGCGACCGGCATCATGCCGCCGTCGAGGTCGACGCAGGCGTGGATGCGCGAGTCCTGCTGGCAGGCGCGCGCGGCGAATTCCGCTCCTGCCGAGTGTCCCATAGCCGCGAGTCGCTTCAGGTCGATTGCGCCAGCCAGCGCGGATTGCTTGTCGCGGTTAAGTTCCTCTATGCGATCGATCACGAACCGAACGTCGGCGGCCCCTTCGCTGATACCGATCGAGACTCGGCTCATTATCCACTTCTGGCGCTCGGTTGGGGAGAGTCCGTCAGGCGGCGAATCGTTTCTTTGCGTGACAACTCTGCCGTCCGGGAACCTGATCGCCTTAGCCGTGTACGTGTGTTCAATGCTGGCGACGATATATCCATAACTCACCAGATGTTCGAGTAGCACTGTGTATTGGAACCCGCTGCTGCCGAGACCGTGAGAGAAGGTGATAACCGGGAATGGCACGCCGCTCTTGGCGATCGGCGCGTGCTCGATCGCATGCGAGGAAATCTCTCCCGAAAGAATCTGCGCCCAGGCGTTGCCGAACTCGCCGCTCATGATCTTGTGGATCTCAGGAAGGGCGTCCATCTGAGCCGCGCCTGGGAAGTACTGTCCTTTTGCGCCGTCGGACTTCGCCGTCGGATACCAAAGGTAGACCATCAGCTCGCGACGGAGTTTGGGATCGTAGTCGTCGGGACGCGATGCGTCTGTCCAGTGATAGCCAATCCTGCCGATGCCGTAAGGACCTGTTGGCGATGGGATCTGTGGCAGCGCAACGGATGTCTGCGCGCTGCTCGATGCGCTCGGCAATTGAAGAGCAGCGACGGAAGCGCTGTACAAAAAGGCAAGCAGAATGTGGGCAAAGAGTCGCGATCTCATACGCGTAAGGTTCCACGCAGACCTGCCGCCCGTCAAGCGCACCTGACAATGCGACTCTCACGTTGCGCCGCCGTTCTTCGCGATCCTCCAATGCCTGAAGCAGCTCTTGGATTGTCGCTACAAACCTCTCTGGATCTTGCTCAACTGCGGCCCTCTTGCAAAGTTCTTTCCAACATTCTTTGGTTTCGCCTCGCAAGGTGTCACCTCCACACTGGGCATCTGCCGTCCCAAGACATTCTCACGGACTGTCGTTTGTATGAAGCACCTCCGCGCTTGGGAAGGGGAGCAAGTGGGTAACCAAATAACCGTCCGCTCCTAAGTTGCTATGCAGCTTGCACTTGGCTAGGTCCACGAGGTTTCCCAGGGAGGCGCCATCTTGTAAAGTTTGGCTGCCCAGCCTCGCAACTTCCTAGACGGTGGTGGGTTTTTTCGTTCTGTGGCCACCTACGAGGATTGCGATTAAGGGATTCCTTCTATTTTCTTGTGGCCAAAACTGTACCTGACATAAGATATACACAATATGTAGTGCCGCCGAGGCCCTTCTCGACGGGTCTTTCTAGGAATCATTTTGGGAATTATTGCAAGCTCATCAGTACTGAAGATTGTGGATGAAAAAATCAACATCCTGATGGTTGACGACCAGCCAGGCAAACTGCTGAGCTACGAAGCCATACTGGGCGAACTGGGCGAGAACCTCATCAAGGTTCATTCGGGAATGGAAGCCCTGGAACACCTGCTGAAAAATGACATCGGCCCTCGTGCTCATGGACGTGGGCATGCCCGGAATGGATGGTTTCGAAATTGCTCAGATGATCCACGGGCACCCGCGCTTTCAAAACACACCGATTGTCTTCATCTCCGGGATTCATATGACGGACCTCGACCGGCTGAAGGGATACCAGCACTGAGCCGTGGATTACCTTTCCGTTCCTGTGGTTCCAGAGTTGTTGCGGGCAAAGGTCAGGGTGTTCGCGGAGTTGCATCGCAAAACGCAGCAACTGGAAGCGCTCAACGCCCGCATGACTACATTGCAGGACGAAGAAAGAAGACGCATCGCGCGCGAGTTGCACGACAGCGTGGG
>DATMPC010000024.1 GCA_035567895.1 Terriglobales bacterium
CGGCTTCAATCCCAGATCGATCAGTTTCGAATGCTTCGCATTGTAATAATGCTCTTCGGCTTCCACACGCGGGTCCGGCAGATTCTCGATTTCAACTTTCAGCCGCATCTTCCGCGCCGCTTTCTGCACCAGTTGCGCAAGTTCCAGAATTGAGAATTGCTCGGTGAACTGATTGAAAACGCGGCATTCGCCTCGCGCCGCTGGTTCCATGCAGGCCAGCTCGATGCAGCGCACCGTGTCGCGAATGTCCAGGAAGCCGCGCGTCTGCCCGCCCTTGCCGTACACAGTAAGCGGATGTCCGATCGCCGCTTCAACGCAGAAGCGATTCAGCACCGTGCCGAACACTTCATCGTAGTCGAACCTGTTAATCAGCGCTTCATCCAGCGCCACTTCGTCTGTCAGTGTTCCGTATACCACTCCCTGGTTCAAATCAGTTGCGCGCAGTCCCCAAATCTTGCATGCAAACATGATGTTGTGGCTGTCGTGCACCTTCGACAGGTGGTAGAACGATCCCGGCTGCTTCGGGTAGGGGAGCACGTCTTTGCGCCCGTTGTGTTCGATCGTGATGTAGCCTTCTTCGATGTCGATGTTCGGCGTCCCGTACTCGCCCATCGTTCCGAGCTTCACCAGATGGCAATCAGGCCGCAATTCGCGAATCGCGAATAGAAGATTCAGCGTCCCCACCACATTATTCAGCTGCGTGAACGAAGCGTGCTTGCGGTCGATCATCGAATACGGCGCCGAACGCTGTTCGGCGAAATGCACCACCGCATCCGGCTCGAACGTCTTTACCGTAGAAGAAAGGAAGTCGTAATCGGTCACGTCGCCCACGTACATCTCAATCGTGCTTCCGGTAAGCTCCTGCCAGATCTTCAGCCTCTCAGAGAGCGGACGGATCGGTGTGAGAGATTGCGCTCCGAGTTCGTGGTCCCATTGGCGGCGGAGGAAGTTGTCAACGATAGCGACGGAGTGCCCCTTGCTCGAAAGATATAGAGCCGTAGCCCAACCGCAATAGCCGTCGCCCCCAAGAACTGCAATCCTCATATCCTCTCCTCCCTTTCTAACCTTTTCGCCCAGGTAACAGCATTTCGGCTCGTGACTCTAGCATGCCAAACAAGCTGTTGACCTGCGCTCGCGCCGAAATTGCCCTTTTTGCCACCAGCCACCGGAATGCCCCATTTTCGGCCCGCGAAGCCCCGCTCGCATGTCGCGGTCAGTCGCGTTGTCAGGGGAATTAGGCCGAACGGCAATCAAGCGTCGAGCAGAATCAAATTTTACCCTCTCGACCTGCCACAATGCAATCCACTTAAGCATGCAACTCGCTCTTAAGCCCTCAATCGCATCCCTGCCTCATGTTCCGCCTTGCACCTGCCGATACCTCACCTGAAGGATTGGTGTTCACAAAAGCGTGCGAGGCCCCTATGCAAGAAAGCGACAGGCGTTTCAGACAGCG
This sequence comes from Terriglobales bacterium, assembly GCA_035567895.1. Classification (NCBI taxonomy): domain Bacteria; kingdom Pseudomonadati; phylum Acidobacteriota; class Terriglobia; order Terriglobales; species Terriglobales bacterium. Next base: position 1,454 of record DATMPC010000024.1, read on the forward strand.
TTTCGACATGAGAGTCAAAGTGAAAATCCGCAATCTCGACTCCCCCGATCTCACTGAGCAGCAGGTGGAATCATCCAACATTTCCGCTCGGGGCGTCTATTTCTCGACAGACCTGCCGCTCGACATCGGCGCCAGGGTTGAGATGTTCCTCACCATGCCGGTGGAAATTGCGGGAAAAGACTCGCGGCTTTGGCGCTGCACGGGGCGCGTCGTTCGCCTGCAACCGCGCAGTCCATCCCAAGCGAAAGCTGGCAACGGAGTGGAGATTCACTATTACGAAGTGCTGGATAAAGCGCGAGCGGCAGCCGCGAATCCCCGGCCCGCACGTCTCCCGCTACCGTAATCCCGACGCACCATTGCTATCCGCGGAGGCAAACAACCTATGCCCAGGCGAGCCCTTATCGTTGACGACGAACCGGCTGTGTGCCAGTTGATTCAGGGTGTGCTGACCTCATCCGGCTTGGATTCTTTGACCCTGACGAAAAGCGCAGACGCCACCGGATATCTGCGCGACGAGAAATTTGATGTGGTTCTGCTCGATTTTGCGATGCCTGCCCCTAGCGGGATCGAACTCGCTCAGCAGGCTCGCGGTTCCGGATTCAATCAGCGCACTCCCATCATCATGATTAGCGACGATCAGCGCCCGTCCGCCGTTTCCGAGGGATTCGACGCTGGCGCTAGCTTCTTCCTCTACAAGCCCATCGACACCACGCGCCTGCAAAGACTGATTCGAGTCACCCAAGGCGCCGTCGAACAGGAAAAGCGCCGCTTTCGCCGCGTCCCGGTTCGCTCCAAAGTCCGCCTCAGCTCTGATCAGGGCGAATTGGACTGCGAAACGATCGACCTCAGCCTGAACGGCATGATGGTCCATTCTCCCCGCACCGTTCCCGCGGGTTCGCACGTTCGAGTCACCCTCGACATGCCCAACGGCGCCAAGCCTCTTCTCGGTACCGGAGCAGTAATGAGGACTGTCGGCGAGCATCAGATGGGAATTCAGTTCAATCTGTTGCGGACAGACGAAAGCGGAAGGCTGCAAGAGTTTCTCCTTCCACTCATCATCGAGGGCTGAATGATCCTTCTCTCGCGCACGGATTTGCGTCTAGGCCGCCGGAACACCCTCGCGAATCCGCCAGCGGTCTGGATGGCTCACGCATGCTTGTAAGTCCAGCCGCGCTTGCTCACTCATACGTCATCGCAGAAACGGACACTAAAGAACTCGAAACCGCGCCGCCAAGATGATTGACACGCGCGGGAAATGTCGCACAATTGAATCACCTCTCCCGGACGTATTCCGGTCTGATCATTACCCCTTCCAGAACTGAGCGTATATCCATGTCAGCAGACACAATCGATCGCGTAATAGCGCACCGAATCAAGCTGTTCATCAAAACCACCTCCATCTGTGCTGTAGCCATAGGAGCGCTAGTCCTTGGTGGGTGGATCGTGAACGCGCGTATGCTGAAGTCGGTCCTGCCCGGGCTTGCGTCCATGAAGGCAAACACCGCCTTCTGCATCCTGCTACTGGGGATATCCTTGTGGTTCTCGGACTCCCACTCCCCGCGTTTCGATAGGATCGAATCCAAACGCAT
>DATMPC010000025.1 GCA_035567895.1 Terriglobales bacterium
GAATCCGGAATCTGCGCGATTCTGTTATTTTGAGACTTCCCATGAGATGTGACATCCTATAGGATGTCTATCTATGGGTATGCCGAGGGTTGTGGTGGATACATCCGTGATTGTGGCCGGACTTCGGAGCCAACTAGGCGCGAGCAACCGTATTCTTACGCTCGTTGCCGAGCGCCAGCTCCTACCCTTGGTGACAACGGCGTTGTTTCTTGAATATGAGGATGTTCTTAATCGCCCGGAGCAGCGATTGGCGACGGGCATGGCAAAAGAAGACGTGGTGGGTTTTCTGGCTGCCCTGGCAAGCGCTGCGGAGCCCGTCGATGTTCACTTTATGTGGCGGCCGCAGTTGGCCGATCCCGCTGACGAGTTAGTGCTGGAGGCGGCGGTGAATGGTCGGGCTTCAGCCATTGTCACGCACAATGTACGCGACTTTTTACCGGCAGCACGCGACTTTGAGATCGAAGTGATTGCACCGAGCGTCATGCTCGAGAGGATGAGGAAATGAGCAAGAATACCTATCCATTGAAACTTCCCACGTCAGTGAAAAAGGCAGCCGCAGAATTGGCCGCCACTGATGGCGTATCGTTGAACCAATTCATCGCGGCTGCGGTAGCGGAAAAAGTAGGCTCCTTGCGCGCTGCGGATGACTTCTTGCGTGAACGCGCGGGAACCGCGAAGCCGAAGGACATGCTCAAGTATCTGCGCCGTGCACCGAAGGTTGCACCGAATGCGGACGACATGCCATAGGACTGCGATTGCGGCGATCTTGCGGTCATCGCGCCTTCGCGATCGTGAGGCGCACATCTTGTCAATTGGAATCGTCTCTTGAAGGAAGGCCGAGTCTAGGCATCTGGGATGTTTGCAGAGCTGCGAACTCACGAGAGCGTCGGTAGCGGTTTGTCGTTGTCATCCACACCGCGAATTCAATCTCGGATAGTTCTTGAATTCCGGCTCCGGCCCCTGCTCATCCCCTTTCAGCCAGTGAATTTTGGCGCGCACATAGCTGATCATCGCTTCCAGCTCCGTCGCCTTAGCCTCCAGGCTAACGAGCTGCGCGCTCATGATCTCAGCCCTGCGTTCGCGTGTGAGGCGGCCTTTACGGCGCTCCTCAGTGAAGGCTGCGATTTCCTTGAGCGACATACCGAGAGATTGCGAGATCCTGATGACCTCTGCAGCTTGAATATCCTTTTCCGTGAAAATACTGTACGGGTGGCGGCCACCCTTGCCGTTCGTCTTGGGTCGTAGCAGGCCAAGACGCGCATAGAAGCGCACCGTATCGCGGGTAAGTCCCGTTACCCGTGCAAATTCTGAGATCAGCATAGGCGCCCCTTGACTGTGGAGTATGGTCCACAGTTACAACTATGCCTCGCATTTGAATCCAGAGCCAATATCGGCTGCAATTGAGGAGGCATCTTGGAATACTCAACACTCGGCAATACAGGGCTCCTGGTTTCAAAGTTTTGCTTCGGAACCATGACATTCGGTGACGGCGGGGGGCTCTTCAAGGGCATCAGCGCTGTTGACCAGACTGGGGCCAATGAACTGGTCAAGACGGCGATTGACGGGGGCGTCAATTTCTTTGATACGGCGGACAATTACACGGAAGGTGCGAGCGAAAAGATACTCGGACAATCACTGAAGAATCTTAACGTCGCGCGACAGCATGTCGTGATCGCGACGAAAGTCTACAGCCGCGTCGGCCCTGGGCGAAATGACGTTGGGGCTTCTCGCGGCCACATCATGGACGGCGTGGAGGCCAGTCTCCGCCGTCTGCAGACCGATCATATCGATCTGTACCAGATCCATGGCAACGATGCCGTGACCCCACTGGAAGAGACGCTTTGCGCTCTCGACACGCTGGTGCAGCAGGGAAAGGTCCGCTACATCGGGTGCTCCAACTGGCAGGCATGGAAGATCGCCAAAGCCCTCGGCATCTCCGAGTTCAAGGGCCTGGCCCGATTCGACACGCTTCAGGCTTATTACTCGATCGCCGGCCGCGATCTTGAACGGGAAATCGTTCCTCTGTTGGAATCCGAAAAGGTCGGTCTGCTCGTGTGGAGTCCTCTTGCCGGCGGCTTACTTTCCGGCAAGTTCAGCCGGACAAATCAGAAGCCCGCGGATTCGCGCCGCACTGAGTACGACTTTCCTCTCGTGGACAAAGAGCGGACTTGGAATATTCTCGACGTCATGTCTCCGATCGCGAAAGCACACGGATGTAGTGCTGCACGTCTCGCGCTCGCGTGGATCTTGGCAAAGCCGGCAGTAACCTCGGTCATCATTGGTGCGAAACGCCCCGACCAGCTTAAAGACAATCTCGCGGCGATGGAGCTCACACTCACACAAGACGAACTTAAGCAGTTAGATGAGGCCAGCGCTCTTGCGCCTGAGTATCCAGGCTGGGTTCTCCCGTTCCAGGGAGCCGACCGCTTGGGGCCAGCCGATCGCTGGGAGCGATTGGGTGAGGTGCGCAACGCGCATTGATCCTCCAAATCTCGCTCAGCCTACATGCGCAACCGGCTTGTTTTTCTGGCCGCTAAGGCAGCGGCAACCTCGACTAAACATCCAGTTCACTGGGAGCCGCGCGGTCCACGGCAGGACGAA
>DATMPC010000026.1 GCA_035567895.1 Terriglobales bacterium
GGATGGCCGGCATGTCCATCGATGTCATGAGCAACGTGCGTTATTACATCGATGATCACAAACGCGGCGCCTTTGAGCCGGGCGCACCAACCACTGACGTGCTCGATGTGACCGGCCGCCCCGCCGAAGACTTCGAGACGATCGCTCGTCGATATGCGGCATTGCCCCAGAACCGGCGGACCTTCGGAAACTGGGTTCGCGAGTTGGCGCAGTTCATGACAACCCCGCTCAGTCCGGGCTTCAATTTGGATCGCTACGACCGCGAACTGCACCGTCCGTTTCCGTCGGATCCGCAGTTCGCGCCCGACTCCAAGACTTGGCAGCACGAGCACGGCATCGGCGACACCAGCGAGTTTGCGGCACCGGGCCATGACAGGATCCGTACCGCCACCCCCAGCCGTGAAGCTCCTGGTGTGCTTCGCCAGTACCGAACGTGAAAGCGGGGGAAAATCATGCCTCAAAACAACTGCCTTCCTGAAATATTGGCTCACCTGAGGACTGCGGATGGACTTATTGTTCAGCTATGCAACCATCCCGTAGGGGTGCTGGAAGTCCCGGAAATGGAGAATGTGATCATTGGCTTCTCACTTCCCGAATAGCAATTTCCGCCGCACGATCGGGCGGGAACCCATAGATTCCCGTGCTGATAGCTGGGAAAGCTATGCTGTTAACGCCGAGATCGCGAGCGCCTGATTTGAACAATTGACTAAAACTTTCTGGAGTGCAGACCTCAATCACGCCCAAGGCGTCTTTAGTCTCTTTCGAGCCGAAGCCAAGATGCCTAGGATACCAGTACCGAGAAATCCCAGAGTGCCTGGCTCGGGGGTTTGAACGAAGGAGCCGGGATAGTAGAGGTCAGTCACGGGATTAAAGTAAAGGGATAGCTTTCCACTTCCTTGTCCCCCGAGTTGAATGGTCTGCCCGGTGGCGAAGCTGACTCCTGTCGCAGAGAAACCGATCTGCCAAGGGACTGTAAAATCCCTGCCGTTGGTAGGGAGGGTAACAGAGGACCCGAAGATGAACGACATAGTTTCAGGAAAACCGAACTCCATGGGCGCGCCGTTAATCCACACGTCGGCTGGATCAAGAAAAAGCGTGGCGCCTCCTCCGAATACCGATCCCGGTGCGTAGCCGCCATTGCCAAAGAAGTCGAACGGTGTTCCGCCGCCCAAAAAGAGTTGGTGCCCGTTCTTGTATCCAATAAATCCAAAATTATCGCCGCTACCAGTATTTGGCATCAGGAAGATTTGGTCCGCAAATGAGGTCGAGGATATGAGAGTGAGGCACAGGAGCGACAGAGAGAGGAAAAAACACTTCATACGCACCTCGCAGAGTAGCCACAGAGGCTACCCCGCATCTACTTCGTGGGTCAAGACGATAATTTCAACAGACGATAATTTCAACAGACGATAATTTCACGATAATTTCACGGTGTCGCCGGGGAGGGCGTTATCTGGGGCTGCGAAAGAATAAACTTAAAGTTCATTTCGCTCTTGGAAATCACGCCCCCATAGCCTAGACCAATCAGGCTCTACGATCTGCGTCACTCAGCGGCCACAATCGCGTTGGCTGCCGGAGTGTCGCCAAAAGTTGTCTCTGAGCAGCTCGGCCACGCCAGTACAGCCTTCACCTTGGACACCTACGCTCATGTGCTTCCGTACATGCAGGACGAGGCTGCCGCTCGGGTAGAGGCAATGCTATTTGGAGCGACGGTCTAAGGACTAGCTGAGGTAGAAGGGCTCGGCATCCGATGCGATCATCGGCAGGTACTAAGACTTGACGCATCGGGTGCCGGATTCGATCTGCTATCCGGTGGTTTCACCGGATCGCTTTTTCCGCTTTCCGTATTAACGACCATCCAAACAGAACTTCCCACAAGCCCGTTTGCACGAAGCCGCTAGCACGGTGTGCGGCGGAGCGAGTTTTGCCGCAGTCGGCGGTTGAGTTTGGTACGCTGAATCGGCACCTAACTAAAGGAGCAACGCTTGCAGAGAAAGAGTCCAGCAGCTTCTTCGGCCGGCCGGTTGGTGCCGGTGGAGTTGGCCGCCAGGAAGTTGCCGACCCAGTTTCACAACTTTTTACGCCTTTTTACGGCTGTTTGACACCTACTCTGTCTGGGCGAACTATGTTCGTACCGGGCTGATTCAAGAAAACGAGTAACGCTCGGATCAGGAGTCCGGGATGATGAAAGCGAAACAACCCAGAAGCGCACGCAGCCGGTTGATACTGACGATGGAATTGGCTGTAATCTTGCCTGCTGCCACCCTGGTCCTCCTGAGTGCCAGACACTTGCAAACCATCCAGCGTGATCGCGCGGTTGAAGCGGCCATCCAGCGCGACTTCAGTCAGGTCCTGGCCATTTCCGAAAAACAGATCAATCACAAAGCATACGAACTGATGGACAATGTTCGCAACGAATTTCCGGTTCCTGGTGAGGCCTGCAGTGAGACCCTGGATAGAATTCTCGCCGCTCATCCGTATGTTGCCCATTTGATGCTCTACGATCCCGAGCATGGATTCGTTATGCGTTCGCGGCCTGACCGGCTAGAGAATGATCCTGGTTTTCGTGATGAAGCCGAGCACCTGTCCAAGATGATGGAGGGTTGGTGGAAACTGGAGTATGACGATCTGTCGAAGAAGCTGTCGAAAATGGATGAGAGGGGAACGCCTTATTACTTCAATGGAGAGTGGATGCCGCATGGCGACAAGCATGTCTATACGTCCACCGCGATTTTCCTAAGGACCGACAAAGAGACGGGAAAGGCCGCCATTGCCGCCATCACTTTTGACTGGGACTACCTGCGTGATCAATTTTTCCCGCAGACTCTCGACCAGGTTATGAGCCGCAATGTGGCCGAAGAGCAAACCGATAAGAATGCGGTGATCATGGTTCGCCCTATGAGTGACTCCACTCCCATTGCCTACTGCACAGGGTGGGACGGCGGCAATGCCGAGGTGGAGCGCAACATGGAGAGCGTATTCCCAAACTTGGTCCTCGGCATGAAGTTGCGTGGTACTACTCTGGCGGCCATGGGGCAGCATTTCATGCACACCAGTGTTCTGACGCTAGGCGGACTCTCGTTCCTTTTGGCCGGCGGAATTTACCTTACTTATCGCAACGTGAGCAAAGAAATGGCGCTGGCCCGGCTGAAGTCGGATTTCGTCTCCAATGTCTCGCACGAATTGCGCACGCCGCTCTCGCTGATTCGGTTGTACGCCGAGACCCTGGAATTAGGCCGACTGACCAGCCCGGAGAAACACCAGGAGTATTACTGCATCATTCGCAAAGAGAGTGAGCGTTTGACCGCGCTGATCAACAACATCCTTGATTTTTCGCGCATCGAGGCCGGCCGCAAAGAATATGACTTCCGCGAGACCGACATGCGCGAACTGGTGCGCAACACGCTGGAATCCTACCGTTATCAGATTGAGCAGCACGGCTTCACCTTGGAAGAGAAGATCGGTGACGTGCCCCCGTTGCGGTTGGATCGCGAAGCCATGGCCCGCTCACTGGTCAATCTGGTCAACAACGCGCTCAAATACTCGCAAGACCGCAAGTACATTGGAGTGAACCTGTATCGGGAGAACGGATCGGTGAAGCTGGAAGTCATTGATCACGGGATTGGCATACCGCCTCACGAACAGAGCAAGATTTTTGAGAAGTTCTATCGCGTTGGTGATCCGCTGGTCCACAACACCAAGGGCAGCGGGCTCGGGCTTTCACTAGTGCAGCATATTGCGAAGGCACACGGTGGTGATGTCGTGGTGGACAGCGCGCCCGGCGCAGGCAGCAAATTCACAATTAGCCTTCCGGTGAATCCGGCAGAGAACAAGGGCACAGCAGCTTCGGCATGAAGTCTGGCAGGAGGAAGTCGCAGCAGACATCCATCAATACCGTAGCTAAGCTTCAAGTCGGAGAAAACAAATCGGGAGAACCTGATATGGCCAGAATCCTTATCGTCGAGGACGAACCCAACATGGTGGCAGGTCTGCGTGACAACTTCGAGTTCGAAGGCTATCAGGTGATCACCGCGCCAGATGGCATCGCCGGTTTGGAGCGAGCGCTGAGCGAAGCTCCGGACTTAGTCATTCTCGATGTCATGATGCCGCGAATGAGCGGTCTGGATGTTTGCAAGCAGCTAAAGAGCAAGCGGCCCTCGATCCCGGTCATTATGTTGACCGCGCGAGGACAGGAAATAGACAAGGTCGTCGGACTTGAACTGGGCGCCGACGACTACGTAACCAAGCCGTTTTCCATTCGCGAGCTGCTTGCCCGCGTCAAAGCCGTACTGCGGCGCGCACAGACTGTCCCAAAAGAACAGGAACGCGTCTCATTTGGCGATGTGGAGGTAAATCTGCGCAGTTGCCAAGTCTCGCGCGGCGGCAAACCACTGGATTTCTCGTCGAAGGAGTTCGAGCTACTGAAGTACTTCCTTTGCCACCAAGGGGAAACCCTGAGCCGAGATCGCCTGCTTGAGGAAGTCTGGGGCTACGACCGTTTTCCCACCACGCGCACGGTTGATGCGCACATCGTCCACCTGCGGCAAAAGATCGAGCCCAAGCCAGAAGAGCCTCGCTTCATTCTCACGGTGCACGGCACTGGTTACAAGTTTGTAAGTTGATCAAGCTTGCTATTTGGAAAATCACTTGTCGAGCGTTGCACAAATTCGCAGCCGGTATCAAAACACGAAGAGGACTGACCTCGCGGTAACGACTCGAACGGCCGGCCGGCCTCGCCATCGTGCACTCGAAGATCAGCTTGCTAGCTTAAAGCGCGAGCACGATGATGTTCGCCGCGCCATGTACGAAGCCGCCCAGGTGCAGAGAAGACTCTGCGGTCCGCGTCATCTTCGCGCCGGTCCTTATGAGTTCGCCAGCGAGATCTTCCCCGTACGTCATCTCTCCGGCGACTTCATCACCCTAATGCAGATCGAAGGCGACCTTGTCTTTGCGATCGGTGACATCGCAGGCAAAGGTCTCATGGCGGCGATGTGGTTTACCGATGTCGTCGGAATGATTCGCCGGCAAATGACTATGGTCGGCGATCCCGCGGCTGCTCTATCAGCTGTCAATCGCGATCTGCTGCTCACCGGTCTCGAAGTCCCTTTGACCACGCTGTTCTTGGCTCGCGTCAATCTGGAAAACGGCGAGCTCACCTATTGCAACGCGGGGCATCCTCCCGCCCTGCTGCTCCGGGAAAATAGTGAAGTCGAGGAGCTTCGCGCCGGTGGACCAGTTCTGGGAGCGCTTTCCGCGGCCTCATTCGCGAACGGTAGCGAGCGACTTTGCCCTGGCAATACGCTGCTTGCTTACTCCGACGGAATACCAGAGTGCAGGAATGAATCTGGGGTTGAATTCGGAGCCGAAGGCTTGCTGAATGCGGCGCGGAAATTTTCAGGTTGTAAGCCGAGCGTCATGCTCTTTTCTGTGCTGGCTGCAGTCGAGGACTTCGCTGGAAGCCAGCGTCGCGAAGACGATGTCGCGTTGGTCGCGTTGCACCGATTCGGCCGCTGCAAAAAATACTGATCGGAGACCTGCTTGTCTGAAGGGAACCAACTCCGCCGCATCGCTGACCACGCAAATGACGCTGCTGTATTATCATCTGTACCTCCGGCCGGAGAAAACCGCTCCAGTCGCGTAGATGACGCGCAGCTGATTCGGGAAGCGCAACAGGGCAGTGCCGCAGCTTTCGAGCAACTCGTCCAGCGGTATGACCGGGCGGTCCTCCGCCTCGCTCTTCATCTAACCGGCTCTGAGCAGGATGCCCAGGACATTTATCAGGAAGCGTTCCTGCACGCCTATACACATTTGACTCGGTTTCGTTTCGAGTGCTCGTTTTATACTTGGGTCTATCGTATCGCCACGAATCTCTGCCTCGATTATCTTCGGCGTAAGCGCACCCGAAGCCGCGAATTGACCACTACAATTGCCTCAGACGGAGAGGAGCGGGACATTCTCGACCGAATACCCGATCAAAGCGCGGGCGCGAGTCCCGAGCGCAATCTCGCAAGCCGCATACTTCGGAAGCACATCGTTCGTGCTCTGAGCCAGCTCTCACCACGCGAGCGTATCGTTTTCGAACTAAAGCACTATCACGGCTTAAAGCTGAGAACTGTGGCCGGAATTCTCAAGACCACCGAAGGCAC
>DATMPC010000027.1 GCA_035567895.1 Terriglobales bacterium
ATGATCACCATGGCGATGGGACATAACCACAAAATCAAGCTTTTGCAGATCGACGCCCGCCGCCTTCACGTTGTGTTCGAGGATCTGGGAGTTGTTGCCGGTGTCGAAGAGGATGCGTTTGCCGCCATATTCGACCAGGGCAGCAAACCCCCAATCCATGGTCAGTGACGAAGATTTGCCGAAGGAGTCGTACAGAATGGTGACGCGGTTTGGCGTTTCTGCTGCACCCACACCCGCGAGCAACATAACGCAGGCCGCCAGCGCGCATACCGAGATGTGCTGCTTCATAGGTTCCTCCAGGGGATTCAGTTTTCTTCTTTCCCTAGTTGACTTCGCAGAATTGACCCGAGCTTGGCGGGAAGATGCGAAAGTTTGGCACCACCGACATGTGCTTGGCAACCGCTGAAATGAGACTGGAGCGGTGCTGCGTCCTTGGACGAGTCGTCGGCAAACCCTCCCTTACAAGACTAGGGAAGAGTTGCCGAAAATAACCGGAAGTTATCCACAAACGGGCTTCGAGGAAGTTGGCCGGATTGGTACCGGGAGGTCGGCTTAGGGGAATTGATCACGATTGCTGAAGGATGACGGGCAATCCAGAAGTAACCAGATTAGTTCCTGTTTGCCGACTATCCACGAACTAGCTTCTTTGTGATCACCCGGGCGTTTCCCAGCACCGACTTCCCGAATTGAGAGTTATCTTTCATACCGTCGCAGCTTTTTCCCTATGAAAGAACTTAGTTTTTTGTCAGGATTTACACTGCTGACCTATGCGCTGGCGTCGCCTGGTGTGCGTTTTGCTGGTTCTCGCGTCAACTTGTTTCGCGGCATCTCCCAGTGGCATTCCTCGTGAGCTGGCGAGTGAACGTGCGCAGCTGGTCTCGCATGTCCGCTACAGCTTGCGTTTCCAACTTGTTCCCGGAGGTCTTACAGCGCGCGGTGAAGAGCAGTTGCGATTTTCCCTTAAGACGCAGGCGCCGCTTTTACTCGATTACCGCGATGGCTCTGTGGTGAGGTCGGAAATCAATGGGCACTTGTCGTCAATCGTGCATGAGAACGGTCACCTGCTGCTGCGAAAAGAGGATCTTCGAGAGGGAGAAAACGAAATCTATATTGCGTTTGTGTCGTCCGTCGCTCCAGCGGGCAAAGCAATTACGAGATATCAAGATCGCGATGACGGGAGTGAGTACCTATACACCCTCTTTGTGCCTATGGACGCCAGCATGGCGTTCCCGTGCTTCGATCAGCCCGATTTGAAAGGCAGATTTCAATTGAACGTTGACGCTCCGCCACAGTGGACGGTGCTCTCGAACACCCCAGTGGATACTTCAGTCCCCACGAGCACGCAATTTGAGCGCGGCAATGAACCGCAACCCAAGACGACAACGTTCCTCGAAACCGAACCCATCAGCACCTATTTATTTGCTTTCGCCGCTGGGCCGTTTCGCAAAGTGCATGAGACACCCGGATTGCCGGGAGTCTATGTGCGCCAATCGCAATATAAGCGAGCGGTCGAAGAAGCTCCTGAGCTGCAACAGATCACTGCCGACGGCATGAAGTTTCTCTCCGACTACTTTGCCCAACCCTTTCCGTTTCCCAAATATGACCTGGTGTTGATTCCCGGTTTTGCTTACGGCGGCATGGAGCACGCCGGATCGACATTCCTGCGCGAAGAGTCTGTTCTCTTTCGCACGGCGCCGACGCACAGCGATTTGATTGGACGCGACCTGCTGAGCCTGCACGAGCTGACGCATCAGTGGTTCGGCGACTTCACAACGATGCGCTGGTTCGATGACCTGTGGCTAAAGGAAGGCTTCGCGCAGTATATGGCGTATCGCACGCTTGATCGACTCAAGCCGGAGGAACACGTGTGGCAACGCTTCTTCTTGGCGATGAAGCCGGCGGCGTATGCAATTGACTCAACGCAGGGCACTACTCCGATCTACCAGGACATCGACAATTTGCTGAATGCGAAGTCAGCATACGGAGCTATCGTGTATTCCAAGGCGCCCGCATTGCTTCGGCAACTCGCCTTCATCATCGGCGACGAGAATTTGCGTAAGGGTCTGCAGATCTATCTCAAAGAGCACCAATATGGGAACGCCGAGTGGAGCAATCTGGTAATGGCATTCGAGCGAGCTTCTGGCCGATCACTCGAAGAATGGGCCCGAGCCTGGATTCGCCGTCGCGGAATGCCGCAGGTGGATGTTTCGTGGAACTGCAAGACTGGGCGCATTCAGCATTTGTCTCTGGCCCAACACGATGTACTGAGCGAAGGTGGTGTGTGGCCGATCGCAACGCAGATCCTCCTGAGCTATGCCGACGGTCCCCCGGTGCGCATTCGTGCAGAGCTGAACAAGCCGAAGGAAGAAGTCTCCCAAGCTTCTGGCAAGTCTTGCCCGGCATTCGTCTTTGCTAACGATGAGGACTATGGATACGGCCGCTTTCTTCTGGATCCCGAGAGTCGCCGAGGGGTCGAGAACCGGATTGGGACTATCGGCGATCTATTTGAGCGGACTACGCTGTGGGGATCCTTGTGGGATTCGGTGCGCGAGGTTCAACTAGCGCCTTGGGATTACCTCTCGCTGACTCGCCACTTGCTTCCTGCCGAGCAAGACGAATCCCTGGCCCAGTCGCTGACGGGCCATACGGTTACTGCTCTGCATCGCTACGTAAGCCGGCAAACGCGAGCCGAATTCGTGCCCAGCTTCGAGACCATGGCTGCGGATCGAATGCAGCACGCGCAAGACCAGGGGATGGGTATCATCTGGTTCCGCTTCTTTCGCGCTGTGGCCGAAACGCCATCCGGACGAAACGGACTCAAGCAGTTGCTTTCCGAATCGCGTCAGGTTCCCGGAGTGCAACTTCGTCCTCTCGATCGCTGGAACATCGTGACTTCTTTGATTGCGCTGTCTGATGCCGATGCGGAACAGGTCCTCTCATCAGAGAAGGAGCGCGACCATACAGGCGATGGGCTCAAGTACGCCTACGTCGCCGAAGCGGCACGTTCCGAAGCTGCAGCTAAGAAGAAGTACTTCGATGACTATCTGCACAATGCCAGTCGCCCCGAGGATTGGGTTGAGCAAAGCCTCGGCGCATTCAATTACTGGAATCAGTCTGAGCTAACCTCGCCGTATTTAAAGCCGGCGCTCGACGCCCTTCCGCAAGTCAAGCGGGAGCGCAAGATCTTCTTCGTCCTGGCGTGGCTGGGAGCATTCATTGGCGGGCAGCAATCCGCTGCCGCGGATGCTGAAGTTCACGATTGGCTGAAAGCCAACAATATCGATCGCGATCTACGCTTGAAGGTCTTGGAAGTGGTCGACGAATTGGACCGCACCGTCAGGATAAGGCAGCGGTATCCATGACTCGGCCGAATTTTGTCGTTGATGTTCCAGTCCGAGATCCCAAACAAGCTGGCAGAGCAGGGGCAATTTCGGTAGAAAGTTACATATCTTGGAGAGCTCCGTTCCATTTCGGGATCGCCCAGACGAGGTTGCAATGCAATCTACTGACTCGACGTATACTGACTGTCTTGGAGCTTAACTTTCTAAATTCATTGCTTCGACCGCCAGCCACTTCGCCGCCATACTGACAGCTGTGTAGTGCGTGTACATTTGGCGCTCATGTGCCCCGTATTTTGTCGAAGGTGATTGATCAGAATCATTTCGGCGCGAAAGGCCACTCCGCGAGAAAGGAGGATGTATGACCAAAATCAAGAAAAAGCAACTTAGGGAGATCCATGCGCTCGCGGCAATGAGCGATGCTGAGATTGACACTTCCGACATCCCGG